>NZ_UWPD01000002.1 GCF_900604965.1 Gordonibacter sp. Marseille-P4307 | reverse complement strand
ACCATCAAGGCCGTCATGTACGCGACCCTGAAGTAAGACCCGCCCCGGACCGGGCGGCCCCCCGGGGGGCCGCCCGGTCCGGGGCGGGGCTTACTTCAGGGTCGCGTACATGACGGCCTTGATGGTGTGCATGCGGTTCTCGGCCTCGTCGAAGACCTTGGAGCGCTTCGACTCGAACACGTCGTCGGCGACCTCCATCTCGGTGATGCCGAACTGCTCGGCCTTCTCGGCGCCCACCGTGGTGTTGGTGTCGTGGAAGGCGGGCAGGCAGTGCAGGAAGATGGCTTCGTCGGAGGCGTAGCCCATGACCTGCTCGGTCACGCGGTAGGGCTCGAGGTTGGCGATGCGCTCGGCCCAGACCTCGTCGGGCTCGCCCATCGACACCCACACGTCGGCGTAGATCACGTCGGCGCCGGCGCAGCCGTCGGCCGGGTCCTCGGTCAGGCGCACGGTGCAGCCGTTCTCGGCGGCGATGGCCGAGCACTCCTCGACGAGGGCGGCGTCGGGCCAGTTGGTCTTGGGGGCGCAGCCCACGAAGTTCATGCCGAGCTTGGCGCACACGACCATCATCGAGCGGGCGACGTTGTTGGCGGCGTCGGCCATGAACACGACCGTGCGGCCCTTGAGGTCGTAGTTGAAGTTCTCCTGCATGGTCAGCACGTCGGCGAGCATCTGGGTGGGGTGCCACAGGTCGGTCAGGCCGTTCCACACCGGCACGCCGGCCTTGGCGGCCAGCTCGTCGACGTCCTCCTGCGCGAAGCCGCGGAACTCGATGCCGTCGTACATGCGGCCGAGCACGCGGGCGGTGTCCTCGATGGACTCCTTCTTGCCCATCTGCGACGAGCCCGGGTCGAGGTAGGTCACGCCCATGCCCAGGTCCATGCCGCCGACCTCGAAGGCGCAGCGGGTGCGGGTGGAGGTCTTCTGGAACAGCAGCACGATGTTCTTGCCCTCGAGGTAGCGGTGGGGCACGCCGGCGCGCTTCATGTCCTTGAAGTTCTTCGAGAGCTTGAGCAGGTACTCGATCTCCTCGGTGGTGAAGTCGAGCAGGCGGACGAAGCTGCGGCCGCTGAGGTTGACGCCCATGGTGGTTCCTTTCTC